>NZ_JBHMDN010000078.1:219717-219974 GCF_042431195.1 Cohnella cellulosilytica | reverse complement strand
CTCCTGATGGGTTTAGGACATTGATCCGTTCAACCCCCATCATACGAGGTGCTTTTTGCTTTGTCCAAGCGTAAATCTTAGACTCTACAGGAATGTTTAAAAGCAGGCAGCTGCTCGAATGGGCCTGTGTAACGGCCTCCCGGACCGCTAAATGCGGGTAGCTGCTCGAATTGGCCTGCTTAACGGCCTCCCGGACCGCTAAATGTAGGCAGCTACTCGAATGGGCCTGTGTAACGGCCTCCCAGAACGCTAAAAGT